>NZ_JAQQPS010000050.1:0-8826 GCF_036688685.1 Massilia sp. S19_KUP03_FR1
CCGCCGACCTGTATGCCTGCCTGGCGGCCCGGCCGCGCGACGGCGCGCGGCCCGCGCTGGTGCCGCTTGCGGGCGCGCTGCCAGAACCGTGCGGCCTGCCCGCGCAGGCGCCGCCGCGCGTGGCCATGGCGCCTGCCGCCAAGGCGCGCGGCGACGCCCGCGCGCTTGAAGTCCATGCCGCGACCGATCCGGTGACCGGGACGCCGCTGCGGGTCTTGCTGGCGGAAGACAATCCCGTCAATGTCGAGGTCGCCAGAGCTATGTTGCATGGGCTCGGCCTGGCCGTGCACTGCGCCCGCCACGGCGCCGAAGCGCTGGCGGCACTGCGCGAACAAACCTTCGACGCGGTGCTGATGGATTGCCAGATGCCGGTGATGGACGGCTTTGCCGCGGCTGCTGCCGTGCGCGTGATGGAGCGTGAAACGGGCCGCGCCGCAGGGAGCGGGCGCGGCGCGCGCCATCTGCCGATCATTGCGATCACGGCGAATGCCTTGCAGGGCGACCGCGAAGCGTGCCTGGCCGCCGGCATGGATGATTACCTGTCGAAGCCGTTTTCGCAGCAGCAGCTGCATGCCGTCATCGGGCGCTGGATTGCGCTGCCGGCCATGATCGAGCAAGACGCGCCGGTGCCTGTGCCAGAGATTGCACCTGCAGCGGGCGGCGCCCGCTGCGCGGCCATCAATGAACGCGCCCTCGACGCAATTCGCGCGTTGAGCAGCGCGCGCGGGAATGCCCTGGTCAACAAGGTGGTCGGCACATGGGTGGACGACACGCCACGCTGCCTGCGGTCCCTGCGCGAGGCCATTGCCAGGCGCGATGCATCAGGCGTGCGCAAGGTTGCGCACAGTCTCAAATCGGCCAGCGCCAACGTCGGTGCCGACAGCTTTGCACGCCTGTGCCGACAACTCGAGCAACTCGGCCGCGACGACAGCACCAGCGCTGCGTGCGGCATTTTGAACGACATGGAGCAGGAATTCCAGGCGGTCCGCCATTCGCTGCATGCCCTCCTAGAAAAGGAAATTTGATATGGCAGCATCGCTTTCCAAACATCGCGCTGCGCGTGGCGTCGTGCTGGTGGCCGACGACGATCCCGTGATGCGCATGCTGATGCTCGAAATGCTCAGCCAGGTCGGGCTGGACGGGATCGAAGCCCACGACGGTGGCCAGGCGCTCGCGCTGGTGCAGGCGCGCGCGCCCGACATGGTGCTGCTCGACGTCGACATGCCGAGCATGGATGGATTTGCCGCCTGTCGCGCGATCCGCCAGTGCGAAGCGGGCGCCATGGTGCCAATCATCATGGTCACCGGCGGCGACGATATCGACGCAGTCACCAGTGCCTACGAAGCGGGCGCCACCGACTTCGTGTCGAAGCCGATCAACTGGCCGATCCTGGGCCACCGCGTGCTGTATGTGCTGCGCGCCAGCGACGCCATCGTGCGCCTGCGCATCGCCGACGCCCACAACCGCGCCGTGCTGGCCGCCATACCCGACACCTTTTTTCGCATGAACAAGGATGGCGTGTACCTCGACTATGCGCCCGGCCACGAGCGCACACTCCAGCAGCGCCGCGGCCTGGGCAGCGCCGCCGCCCCGCGCGAGGCGTTGGCAACGCCCGCGCGGCGCGCGCGCGGCCACCACGCCGGCAGCGCGCCGCTCGCTCGCGCCGATTGCGTGGGCCGGCATATCGCCGATGTGCTGCCGCAAGATATCGCCACGCGCATGCTGGAGCAGATGGACGCTGTGCTCGACACCCAGAACGTGCGCTCGGTCGAATACGCGCTGCAGCGCGGCGGCCAATCCGAACACTTCGAAGCGCGCCTGGTTGCCACCGGCCCTGATGAAGTGCTGGGGCTGGTACGCGACATCAGCGAACGCAAACGCACGGAAGAACAGATCCGCCGTCTGGCCTATTGCGACAGCCTGACTGGCATCCCGAATCGACAGGCCTTTCTGGAAACGCTGGAGCGCGAACTGCACCGCTCGAAAGTGGGCAACAAGAAATTCGCCGTGCTGTTCATGGATCTCGACGCCTTCAAGCGCATCAACGACACGCTCGGCCACGATGTCGGCGACCGCCTGCTGCAAATCGTTTCGGAGCGCCTGCGCGAAACCACGCGCCCGAGCGACCTGGTCTCGCGCGGGGACCAGCCTTACGGCGACGAAGGCGGCGCGACGCCTGCCTGGCAAGCTGCCCAGGGCCACCCGCCTGCGCTTGCGGCCGAGGCGCACAACCTGGCGCGCCTGGGCGGCGACGAATTCACCATCCTGATCCCGGACCTGGAACGGGTTGAACATGCCCTGAACGTGGCGCACCGCGTCAAGGAAGCCATGCGCCGCCCGTTCCTGATCGACGGACACGAAATTTTTGTCACGGCAAGCATCGGCATCTCCCTGTTTCCGGAAGACGGCGACGATTGCAGCTCGCTGCTCAAATTCGCCGATACCGCGATGTACCACGCAAAAAACTGCGGCAAGAACAACGCCAAGCTCTACAGCTCATCGCTGACCATGAAGATCATGCGTCACGTGAAGCTGGAAGTGGGCCTGCGCAAAGCCATCCAGAACGACGAACTGTATTTGCTGTACCAACCGCAGGTAGACGCCAGCACGGCCGAAATCGTCGGCGTGGAAGCCCTGGTGCGCTGGCGCCACCCGGAACGCGGCATCATTTCACCGACCGAATTCATCCCCTTGGCCGAAGAAACCGGCCTGATCGTACCGATCGGCGAATGGGTCCTGCGTACCGCCTGCATGCAGGCCATGACCTGGCAACATCAAACCCGGCGCACCGTGCGCATGGCGGTCAATTTGTCGGCCAAGCAGTTCAAGGACGAAAACCTGTCGCAAATCGTGCTGTCGGCCTTGCACGAAACCGGGCTCGAGCCGCGCCTGCTCGAACTCGAACTGACCGAAGGCACACTGATGGACGACGCCAACGCCACCCTCGCCACGCTGGAACTGCTGCGCGGCATCGGCGTATTCCTGTCCATCGACGACTTCGGCACCGGCTACTCGTCGATGAATTATCTCAAGCGCTTCGACGTGCGCGCCCTGAAAATCGACCGCAGTTTCATCAGCGGCCTGCCCCAGGATACGGAGAATGCCGCCATCACCCGCGCCATCATCGCCATGGCGCATGGCCTGAAAATGATCGTCGTCGCCGAGGGCGTGGAAACCGGCGAACAACTGCTGCTGCTGCAGGAGTACGGCTGCGACCTGGTGCAGGGCTACCACCTGGGGCACCCGTCACCGCAGGATACGATTGCGCGCATGCTGGTCAAACTCGGACTGGCGCGGGCGGTAACGCCGACGCCTTGACGAGGCCCGGGACAAAACGCAGCCGATTAAAACCGCATCAGCGCGCCCGCTGCGGGCGCCGCCAGCGTGGCCTCGATGGTTTCGCGGCGCAGGCTGGCTGGGTTGCCCTGCCAGACGATGATGCCGTTGCGGTCCACCAGTACGGCATATGGCACGCTGCGCAGCCCAAGTTTTGCAAACAGCGCCCCACCGGGGTCGCAGCCCACCGGATATTCCAGCGGCACGCGGCGCGCAAACTCAGCCAGTTCAGCCGGCGGCTCGCGGGCCATGCCGATCACGCGCAGGCCGCGCGGCCTGTAATCGTGCTGCAGGCGATTGAGCAAGGGGACGCTTTCGCGGCACGGCGTGCACCATGGCGCCCAGAATTCGACCAGTACGACCGCGTTGGACTGGTCCGCTTGCAGCGCCAGTGGCGGCATGCGCTTGCCCAGCATTCTGCCGTTGACTGCGTTCTGCCACGCGGCATGCAGGGGCGCCGCCAGCAGCAAGGCCAGGCCAATTACAAGCAAACCGATTAATTTGGAGATCATTCGCGCGCTCCTGGCCAACCGTCGGAATCACCACTATCCCACTGGGATGCGGAGCGCACGCGAGGATCCGGGACAAACGCGACCTGGCGCAAACGCTCTGCAAATGATGCCTTGCCCAGTTCGCTGACACAGGAACTCAGCGCGCTGGCGCGCATCCAATCCAATCCAAAAGCAGCGTTACGGTTGCAGCGTCAGCGTGTGCTGCGCGGGCCCGGGCAACAGCGGCAACGGCCGGCCCTGCACCCAGTCGGCGTGGCCGGCCAAAAAATAGGGAGACAAGGGATGGCCGCTCTGCCCGCCCGGCATGTTGAACAAGCCCTGCTCTTCATGGCCAGGAGAAATCGTCATGCGCTCGGACTGGCCGAACCTGGGGCCGGCCACGCGCGGCATGTCGGCATCCCCGGGCAGCTGGTCCGCCGGCGCGGCCAGAAAGCGCTGCCCGAACGGCAAGGCAGCCGCCAGCGGGTGGGCAATGGTCGCCGTGTTGCGCAGTCCCCAGGTGGCACTCGGCAAGCTGCGCCCTTCGTTGCTCATGCTCTCGATGACGCGGTCGAGCGCGGCCAGCTGCAGGGCGCGCCAGTCGGCGTAAGCCGGCGGCAGCCAGCCTGGCGGCTGGGCCTCCAGCAGGCGCGTCACCACCACCGGCCAGCGCGACGTTGCCGTGGCCATGCCGGCCTTCGCATCGAGCGCTTCCATTGCGCCGTTGGCGCCATCGAACAGCAAGGCGTACAGCGACGACTGAAAACCGCGCGCGATGCGGTACGCCACCGAGCCCGTGCTGGCGCGGCCATCCCAGGTCGACTCGAGCAAGCGGCGCAATTCGGTGCGGCGCGGATGGCCGGCCAGCGCCTGCGGGTCGAGCGCCTGCAAGGCCCGCAAGCGCCATGGCGCCACGTACAAGGCGCGGTCGTCCAGCGCCACGTCCTGCACCTGGCGCACAGCGGCCTGCGCTCCCAGCGCCAGCAGATTGTCATGCAACTGCTTCTGGCGCGCGCCCAGGTCGAAACCGCCGTCGCCCAGCAGCACGGCACGCGGGCCGTGCAACTGGCGGCTGTTCGACGTCACCAGTTGACCATTGGCCGGATTGACGATGCGCGGATAGCGCGCCGGCGGCAGCAGTGCCTGCCAGGTGCCGACCGCGCTGCCGGCGGCCATCGGCACACTGGTGTCGCCGCCCGTGCGCAGCGGCAGCATGCCGGCGATGGTCCAGCCAATATTTCCACGGCTGTCGCCCGCCACCAGGTTCTGGCCCGGGATGCCGTCGCCGGCCGCCACCGCCAGCGCAGCTTCCACGTCAGGCGCGCTTTCCATTTGCCAGTGGTGCATGTTCAGCGCGGCCGGGTCGTGCGCGATCCAGTGCACCGCGTACGGCACGCCGCCGATCTCGCGCACCGGGCCAAGCGACGTTTCGCGCACGTTCAGCACCACGTCGTCAGCGCCTTTTACGCGGATGCGTTCGGCGTGCAGCACCGGCTTCTCCCAGCCGGCCGGCGTGCGCACCTGCGCGCCGTGGCTGGCGTCCTGCCCCAGCGCCACCAGGTCGACCAGGTCGGCATAGCTGTTGGTAAAACCCCAGGCCAGCTCGCCATTGCTGCCGGCAATGATCATCGGCGGCGCGCCAGGCAATGTCACGCCCACCAGCTGGCGCGGGCGGCCCTGCGCATCGGGAAAGCGCAGAGCCAGCCGGTACCAGATATTCGGCAACTGGAGGCCCAGGTGCATGTCGTCCTCGACGATGGCGGCGCCGGTGCGGCTGCGGCTGCCGGACACGGCCCAGTTGTTGCTGCCAACCAGGTCCGGCATCGTCATGCTCAGGCGCGTCAGCTCGGTGCGCTGGCGGCCCCACCACAAGGGCGCATTCGGCGGTATCGGTGCCAGGGCGAACACACTTGGTTCGTCGGCATCGAGCGGCACGTCCCAAGCCGTGCTCTCGGGCAGCAGGAAAGCCTGCTGGGCCGGGTCGGTGTGATCCCGCACCCAACCACGGGAAATCTCACGCGGCAACTGGCGGCCCTGCAATTCGATGAACATGGCGTACACCACCAGCATGCTGTCAGCGCGTGACCACGGCCGCGGCGTGCTGGTAATGACGCCGTATTCGAACGGGCGCGCGCCGAGGGCATCCAGACCATGGTTGACGCCGTCGACGTAGCGGTCGAGGAAGGCCAGTTCGGCCGGCGTCATGCGAGAAAGGGCAAGCGCGGCGCGGGCGCGAAAGCGGTGCAGGCGGTTGGCGCGGTCGCTGGGCAAGGCGCGCTCACCGAACAGTTCGGCCAGCTCGCCGGCGGCGACGCGGCGCAGCAAATCCATCTGAAAAAAGCGCTCCTGGCCATGCACGAAGCCGGTGGCCCACGCCACATCGAGCCGGTTCGCACCCGAAACCAGCGGCACGCCGAGTGCATCGCGGGCGATGGTAACGGGGTGCGCCAGGGCTGCCACGCGGCGCGTGCCGTCCACCTGCGCCAGGCTGGCGCGCAGAAACAACCAGCCGGCCAGCAGGAGCAGAACCGCCAGCGCGATCAGGGCGCCCGCCCCGATGCCCGCGCGCTTTTTCCAGGTCATTGCCATGGTCGCCCTCATCTGAAGTTCAGCTTGCTATCTTGCCAGAAAGGACGGTGCCGGGTAAAGCCGCAGGGGCGCGCACGGTACGACGCGCGCGCTTGCATTACAGGGCGCCGATCACTATCCTGAACCACAAACAGACCTCACCAGAGGACGTCATCAGAGGAGAACACCATGCGCCGATTGATTCTGTGCGCCGCGCTCGCACTGGCCGGCTGTGCCACCCCGCAGGAACGCGCCGCGCGCGCGCAGGCCGACATGGAACGCGACATGACTTTATATGGGCCGGCCTGCCTGCGCCTGGGCTATGCCTCCGCGTCGGACCAATGGCGCGCCTGCGTCCTGCAACTCGCTGCGAAGGAAGAGATTCGTTACAACAACAATGCCGGGCCATATTATGGTGGCTATGGGCGCTGGCGCGGTGGCGGCTTCTGGGGGCCTTACTGGTAGCCGCGGCAGGCCGGCACTATTCGCTACGCCGGTCGCGCATGGCGCGCGCGATGGTGCCGACGTCGACGTATTCGAGTTCGCCGCCAACCGGCACCCCGCGCGCGAGGCGGCTGACCGTCAAGCCACGCGCCTTGAGCATCTCGCTGATGTAGTGCGCGGTGGCTTCGCCTTCATTCGTAAAATTGGTGGCCATGACCACTTCCGTGACGACGCCGTCGGCGCCGCGCGCGATCAGCCGGTCCAGGTGCAAATCCTTGGGACCGATGCCGTCCAGCGGCGAGAGCCGCCCCATCAGTACAAAATACAGTCCCTTGTAGGTCAGGGTCTGCTCGATCATCATCTGGTCGGCCGGCGTTTCGACCACGCACAGCAGGGCACGGTCGCGCGTGTCATCGGTGCACAGGTCGCAGACTTCGGTTTCCGAGAAGGTGTTGCACAGCGCGCAGTGGTGTACATTGTCGACCGCCTGGTACAGCGCGCGCGAGAGCATGGTGGCGCCTTCGCGGTCGTGCTGCAGCAGGTGAAACGCCATGCGCTGCGCCGACTTCGGCCCGACGCCGGGCAGGCGCCTCAGCGCCTCAGTAAGAAAGTCGAGCGACTTGGCCACTAAATTTTAAAACGGCATCTTGAAGCCAGCCGGCAATTGCATGCCCGACGTCATACCCGCCATTTTTTCGGCCGACAAGGCTTCGGCTTTGCGCACGGCATCGTTGAACGCGGCGGCGACCAGGTCTTCCAGCATGTCCTTGTCGTCGGCCAGCAGCGACGGATCGATGGTGACGCGTTTTACATCGCTCTTGCAGGTCATGACGACCTTCACCAGGCCGGCGCCGGACTGGCCTTCGACTTCGATCAGCGCCAGTTGTTCCTGCGCCTTTTTCATATTGTCCTGCATGGCTTGCGCCTGTTTCATCAAGCCGGCGATCTGGTTTTTCATCATGGTTGTGCTCCTGGAAACGATTTATAAAATAGGGGGTTCAGCTTGCCGCAGCGGGCTTGATCGACCCTGGCACGACAAAGGCGTCGAAGGTGCGGATCATACCTTGCACGAAGGCGTCGCCGGCAACTGTCTGTTCAGCAGTGCGCAGGCATTCTTCGCGGTAGGCCTGGGCTTCGGCGCTGGCCGTGTACCAGACCGGCCCAATCTCCGTCTCCAGCATGATTTTCATGGCGGGAAAAAGTTCCTGCACGGCGGCACACAGTTTTTCGCTGTTGCCGCTGGCGCGCAGGGTGTCGATCGGCACCCGCAGGCGGAAGGTGGCGACATTACCCTGCGCCACGCATTCGATCAGTTCGGTCTGGAACGCCAGCTGCTGCGACACGCCGCGCAGCGGCAAGCCGGCAGCCAGCGCCGGCCAGTTGCCGTCCCAGCCAAGTTGCTCGACCGGCGTGATGACGTAGTCGTGCTTCGGCACTGCCGGCGCACGGGCCGGCGCTGCCACCGGCACCACGGCGGGCGCGGTGGCCACGTCGGGCGCATCCTGCGCCACGGCGGTGTCGTCGGAAAATTCGGTCACCCATGACGGCGGCTCGCTGGCGCTGTCATCGTAAGACGCCGATGGCGCACCCGGTATGACCGATGCTGCCGGCGCCGCGCTGGTTTGCCATGGCGGCGTGGCCGAGCTGCTGGCCGCTGGCGCTGCCCGCTCCGGCGCAGGGGCCGGGGCCGGCACCGCACGAGCCGGGGCCGGCGCCGCTTCCTGGGTTGCGGCCGACAGCTGCGCCGCGGCCTGGTTCGACTGCGCCGTCGAGCGTTTCTGCTGCGGTTGCTGGCCGCGGCTGGCCGACCGGGCGGCTTCCAGCGCCGCGTTGATCGCGGCCCGGGCCGAACTCATGGCCGGCGCCGGTCCGGCTGGCGCAGCCATCGGCGGCGGCGCGGGTGCTGCCATGCGTGGCGGCGGGGGCGGTGCCACTGCGGCATGGCTGGCCACCGCCGCCGCTGCCGCGCGCGCTGGCGGTGTGGCAG
>NZ_JAQQPS010000051.1:0-5708 GCF_036688685.1 Massilia sp. S19_KUP03_FR1
GTGCCGGTGCCTGCCCCGGCACGGTGGCCGGCATCGCCGGCAGCCACGCCAGCACGCCGCGCGGCGCCAGCACCTTGCACGCAGCAGCGCGCAAACCGGTGCGCGCCAGCAGCCGCAAGGCGGCAGCCGTTACGGCCGGACGATCGATCCAGGCGCTGACCCAGTCGGGATACGCGCGGCCAAGCAGCTGGCGCCACCACCAGTGATCGAGCCGGCCCGCAAGAGCGTCGCACGCCAGGCACGCAAGCAGTTCGGCTTCGTCGCCGAACCAGACCGCTGGCGCATCGGCGCCGACCGGTCCCAGTGCCGGCCGGCCGGCGTGCGCGGCGGCGTCGGCAATCGCAGCGCGCGCGGCAGCGGCGACCTGCAGGCGCAAGCGCGCATCGGGCAACCGCGCGAGCGCGCGCAGCGGCAGTGCAAGTGCCAGCCGGCGCAGTATCAGCACCGACTGCGGCGGCAGCGGCGGCAGTGCCGCGGCCACTTCGGCCGCCAGGGCTTCGGCCGCCAGGCGCGCGATCAGCGGCTCGTGCGTGCTGGCGTGCGCATGCAGGCGGGCGATGTTGAGCGTGGCGGCAGGCATGGCGTCAGGGCAGCGGTGCGTCCGGATTGTCGCGCGCGCGCAGCCGTAGCAGCCATTGCGGGCCGGCGCGATCCGCGGGCGTGAGCTGCATGATCTGCAATTGCGCCTCGTCGCGTGCGACCGGCGTGTCATTCAGGCCGCCTTCGAGCGCCAGCACGAAACGCTCGCGGCTGAATGGCCAGCCCGGGGGCAGGGCCAGGTTGCCGAGCGCACCGAACACCGCCTGCCAGCGCGCGCGCGTGGGTGCATCGAGCAGCACCACGGGCGGCAGCAGGGCATAGTCGTCCGACTCGGGTGGACTATCGGCGGCGCGCGCGGCGGGCAGGGCGCCGCTGCCGCGCAACTGCGCTGCGAACTGGCGCGCGAAGGCTTCCATCTCGACGCGGCCGGCGCGCGGCCACAGCGCATCGGCGGCGGCGTCCGGCGCCGGCGCCAGGTTGCGCCGCGCCGCCTCGGGGTCGGCCCATTCCACCTGCGCGGACAGGGCGAGCCGCAGCACGGCAAGCGGCAGGTCGCTGGCGGCCAGCGTGGGCGCCATGCTGGCCGGAATCCAGCCGAGCTTGCGGGTGGCCGGCGCCAGCAGCGCGACGGCGACCCGGTTGCGCAGGTCGTTGGCGCTGGCGCCTTCCGGCGCGCGCAGCGGCACCAGGTGTGCGCGCACCGCCGGCAGTTCGACGTTGCGGTTGCAGGCGCCGACGTCGCCCAGCAGCGTGGGCGCGCGGCCGTCTGCAATCGAGTCGGGCGTGAGCACCAGCAGATACAGGCCGGCCGCAGCGGCGCCGTCGCCGAAAGCGCTCTTGCAATCGGCGAAGCCGCCGGCCGGGCCGGCCAGGCGTGCGGCAGCCAGGTCGAGCGTGAAGTCGCCCGTTTCGATGACGTCGCCGGCCGCTGTCACGCCCAGGCCGGCGCTCACCGTCAGTTCGCTGCTGCCGGCTGACCAGGCAACGCCCAGTCCACGCGCGATGCCGCAGCCGAGCAAGCGGGCGAGCCCGCGCTGCCCCGCTTCGCGCAGCACCTGTTCGCGCCGCAGGTCCTCGGCCGACAGCAGCCGGCCATTGAAAAAATAGGTGCGCGCCGGGCCGCTGGCCGCCAGCGGCTGGTTCAGGCTGATTCCGGTGATGGCCATGCTCAAGTCCTCCCGATAACGAACCAGCGTGCCAGCTTGCTGTTGCCAATCAGCGTCACCGATTGGAAAGCGCCCAGTCTCACGCTCGGCGCATTGTCGATGAATTCGTTGCTGTCGCCGCGCTCCTTGCGTACCAGTTCCGCGAACGTGGCCCTGCTGGCCGTTTTGATGATGACCACCCGCTCGTCTTCAGGATCGCCCAGAGCGAACACGACGCCGTCGCTTGCGGCCACCAGCAGCACCACGTGGTCGTCCTCCTTCAACGCGTCCCTGGTATCACCGACGATGCGCGTGGCCCAATGGGTCTGCGGTGTGGTGTCGATGGTCAGGTCGGGCCCGTCCAACGCCACTGCGATGTGGCGTCCCTCTGTGGCCGGACGCACGCCGCCCAGTCCAAACGTGCCGGCGTCGTCGCCAAGCAGGATCTGCCCCGGACTGGTGTTCGCGCTCAGCCCGGTGCCACCCTGGTCCACGGCCAGCGGCAGCACAATGCCGCTGCTCAGGGCGTCGAACTGGATGCGCCAGTCGTCCTGTCGATCCATCCTTTGCAGCGTGACCGACACCGTGTCGCTGTCGGCCAGCCGGGCCAGGACGAAATCGCCCCCGTCACCTTCGCGCTCGCCCACCAGCACCTGCAAGCGCTGCGGCAGCGCCGCCTGCCCGGTGCCCCCCGAGGCAATCGGCAGTGGCGTGGCCAGGGTCAGCGCGGCGGCCATGGCCTCGCCATCGATGGCCAGGCCGGCGAATTGCGGGCTGTCGAGCGGGCCGATACCCTGGATGGTGTCGATCAAGATGTCGGGCGCGGCGCTGGTCACGTCGACCGTCAGGTTGGCGTGCATGTCGGCGCCGCTGTCCACGAAGCGGGTGACGGCGCGCAGGTCGCCCAGCGCAAAGCGCGCCGGATCTTCGCCAGTGCCGGCCACGCCGACCAGCAACTGGCCGTCAGCCGGGACGGCGTTCTGGCCGGTGCCGCCCGAGCTGGTCGACAACGGCGTGTCCAGCGTCAGCGCGCCGGCAGTAAGTGCGCCATCCACGGTCAGGCCGGCGAACTGCGGGCTGTCCTGCGGGCCGATGTCCTGGATGGTGTCGATCAGGATGTCGGGTGCGGCGCTGGTCACGTCGACCGTCAGGTTGGCCAGCGCCGCTGTATCGCCCTCCTGGGGGCGTTCGACCGGCAGCAGGTCACCCAGGCTGAAATGCGCCGGAAGGTCTTCCGTGCCAGCTACCCCGACCAGCAACTGGCCGAGCACCGGCGCGTCGCTCTGGCCGGTGCCGCCGTCGCCGACCGGGATCGGCGCCGTCATGGCCGGTCCGTAGTAATCGGGACCACCGTCTTCGCCTGCGCCACCCGGCCACTTCACGGCCGGCCGCAGCACTGCCTTGCGGGCGTCGGGGTTGCCGGGCAGCGGCGCGGCCACCAGGTCAATGCGCGCGAGCGCGTGGTCGGTGAGCGCGAAATCGGCCAGCAGGTCCTGGGCGTTGGGCAGGTGCGGGTCGGCGCGGCCGAGCACATAGTCGGCACCGACCGGGGCGTCGGTCGCACTGCTGCTGATCAGCCATTGCTGCAGCATTTGCAGGTGCACCAGCTGGGCGCGCCCGAGCCAGCGCGCGACGGCCGGTTGGCCCGGCGCCGGCGGGAACACCAGGTTGCCGGCGTTGAGCTCCAGGTCGAGTGCGGCCAGTAGCAGGCCGGCGTCGGCGGCGGCATGGGCCGGATCGGCCGCCGGCACCGGACCGAACGGCGCCAGCGCCGCGGCGCGCAGGCGGCGCACCCAGACGTCGAACGCAGCGTTGATGTAGGTGGTGTACTGGTCGCGCGGGATGATCAGCTGAGCGCCGGCAGGATCGGGGTCCGGCAGTGGCGTCGCGGCCAGCGGCGGTGCCGCAAAGGCTGGCGCGGCATGCGCGATTGCCGCCGTTACCTGCGCCTCGACCGCCGCGAGGAAGGCATCGAGCGGGGTACCGCCTGTCGGCAGAATATCGACCCGCCGCAGCCAGGCTGCGAAGGTGCGCAGCGCGTCGTCTTCGGCCTGGGCCGGTGCGGTCCAGCTGAAGTCCAGCGTGTAGCTGTCGGCGATGCGCGAGTCGGCCAGCAGCGCGCTCTCGTCGCGGCATGGTTCGCCCGGGATCGGCACCGGCGTGCCGGTCACCTCCGCATGGCGCAGCACCACATACACGCTGGCCTTGCCGGTGCGGCCGGGTTCAGGCTTGCCGGGACCGGCCAGCCATTCGTCGAGCCGCGCGCACTGCGCGGCCTTGACCCCGACCAGCTTGCCGTCCGGGAGCAGCGCCAGACCCGGCGTCACGCGCACCGCCACCTGGCCGCCGGTGACGACGGTGTCGACATCGAGCCCGCTAATGGCGCCGTAGCCGATCAGCGCGCGCAGCGCGCGTTCGTCGCGTGCCCCCAGGTAGGCATGCTCCTGGCGGAAGTCGTCGACACCGAGCACCATGCCGAAGGTGAAGTTGACGCGCTGGTTCGGGTCCAGCGCCGCGTCGGGGGCGGAAGTGAAGGTGTAGCCGGTGCAGCAGCCCATGGTATCTCCTGTGGTGGGGTATCAGCCGTGGTCCAGGCTGATGCGGTCGGGTGGCGGCAAGGGGCGCACTGGCGCCAGCCGGGCGCCGCCCAGGTCGATGCGCCCGAGGACGGCCGGCGCGAAGGGGCCGCCGGTCCAGCCGAGGGCGGCCAGTTCGGGCCGGCGCCCCAGACCGGCTTCCAGGCGCGTGTCGAGGCCGAGCCGGGCCTCGCCGACGCGAAACAGGTCGAAGCCGAAGCGCACCTCGGCGACGGTGTGCGCCGGCTTTTCCGCGTCAATTACGCGCAGCACGGCGGCGCGGCGGCGCGCCAGTTCATCCAGGTCGAGTTCGGCGCCGGTGCCCGCGTCCGGCAGCGGCAGGACGATGCGGAAGCGGTGGGCGCTGCCCAGGGTGCGCACGATGCGCGCTTCGAAGCGATGCCAGTCGGCCAGCGCGGCGTCGGTGGCCGGCACCGCCAGCGGCGTGGGAATGCGCGCGAAATCGCGCCAGGCCGTGCCCCAGGCGGCGTTCAGCGCGGAGATGCGGCGCCAGCGTCGCGCCAGGAAGTCTTGCCAGCGCTGGCGCAACGGCGCACAGGGGGCGCTGGCGGCCAGGTAGTCGCCCCAGGCGCTGCGCTCGGTCGCAGCGGCCGCTTCGTCCACCGGGAAGGTGGCCGCCGTATTCACCAGCGCGCGCGCCTTGACCCAGGCGGCCCAAAGCTGCGCCTCCTCGATGGGCGCGCGCGCAATGAAGCCGAAGGCGCGCAGCAGGGTGGCGCGGCGCGCGCCATTCTCGTCCGGCGCGGTCGGATCGACCAGGGCCGCATTGCCATCGAGCTGCGCCAGCAATTGCGCGCGGCTGGCCGCGGCCGGGTTCCAGGCGCTGGTCGGCAACGCTGGCAGCAGGCCGTACATCTCCTGCAGGCGCAGGCCATGCACGCGCTCTGCCAGCTGTTCCGGTTCGCGCAGCCAGGTTTCGTCGACCGTGGTTTCCCACGCCAGCGTTGCACTGAGCAGCAATCCGGGCACGGTGCCGCGCCGCGCGTGGATGGTCATCGCGTGGCGCAGCAGCAGGCGCCGGCGGGCCTCGTCGGTTGCCGGGTCGAACACCAGCCCGACCCAGCCGGCCAGCCAGTCGAGCGTGGCGGCCGGCGCGGTGCGCGCGTCGAACAGCCACTGGGCGGCGGCGATGCGCTCTTCCCAGCGCGTCAGATCGCCTTCGAACAGGGCCAGGAAGCGGTCGAGGAAATCGGCCCCGGCGGCGTCGCTGGCATACACCGGTGGCAGGTACTGGCGCGCGTACGAAAAGCGCGGGAACCAGGCGCGCAGCCCGCGCAGCAAGGGCGTTTGTTTGCCGTCGCCCTGGAAGGTGATGCGGATCTGCAGCCAGCGCCCGTGCGTCCCTTGCAGCAGCGTGCCCCAGGTGCCGGCGGCGGCGTCGCCCGCCTCGCCGCGCCACGGCAGCTCGCTGCCGGCCGGGCTGCGC
>NZ_JAQQPS010000052.1:0-5555 GCF_036688685.1 Massilia sp. S19_KUP03_FR1
AGTGTGAAAGTAGGTTATCGTCAGGCTAGTTATAAGAGAGAAACCCCATGCAGAAATGCGTGGGGTTTTTTTTCGTCCAATGGCATGATGGTGACTTATCAAATTAACTACTCACTTGGGCGAACATTGAAATCTGTTTTTTTCTGCGCCGGACTGCTGGCCAGTTTTTCTACCTACGCGCAATGCGATCTTGGCACCACCGTCACGACACCGATCGCCTTTGCCGGTCCCCACCGTGCGCCGGTTGTAACAGGGACAGTGAACCAGAAACCATTCCGGTTCAAACTCCATTCCAGCGATTCCGCTACCACATTGAACCGCGACGCAATTGAGAAGCTTGGTTTGCCGGTGCAATCGCGTTCCACCAACTATGTCGGCGTCAATTTACTCACTGTTTTCGCCGATAACGTCACGGTTGGCGCCGCCGCGCGCAGCGGCGAAATCGTGGTGCTCGACAAACATAGCGATTTGTACGACGGCCAGGTTGGTGGGACGATGTTGCTGCGTAACGACCTGGAACTGGCTTTCGCCGACGGTTACATGAAGCAGAATAAGCCGAGCGGATGTATCCGGACGTTCCTGGCATCGTGGGACCCGAAAGCCACGGTTGTCACCTTCACCGCAGACCCCCAGCACAATGACATGCGCCCCTGGTTCTGGGTCACCGTCAATGGCACGCGCGTCATGGCGACAATCGCCACAGATTACGAATATTCGATGATCGATTCGCACACGGCCGCGCGCCTAGGGCTGACCCACGATATGCCTGGCGCCGAAGAAGACGGCGAGGCCAAGGGTTGGTACGACAAAGTGCACAAGGTCACGAAAGTGCCGGCCATGGTATCCATCGGTAACGGCCCTACCAAAAAATCGACGCTACGTATTTTCGACATGAACCTCAGTGGTGAAGTCATGGTCCTCGGTGCGGACTTTTTGCGTGCCAACCGCGTCCTCATTTCGATGAGTCAAAGGAAGATCTACATCACGACAGTAAAAGACGGAATGTTCGACGAGTAGGACACTATCGGCTCACCTGCTCCCACTCCAGGGCAAATCGCGCCAGATATTTTTTGAGGCGGTCCGCGTCATTCGGTTTGGCCTTGGCAGCGCGCGACACGGCAAACAACTGGCGCCCCGCATCGGACAGGCTGCGCGCCGCGCGGCAGACTGCGATCACTTCCCGCAGCTGCGCCGCATCGAACCGGTCCAGCTGCGCGGCGCCATCGTCACCCAGCACCGACGCCAGTGCATCGCCGTCAAAAGGCGCGCGGCCATGGCGCCACATTCGCTTCAAACGGGCAATTTCATCGTCGACCACGGCGTCGCTGATCAACCCCGATTCCGACAACGTCGCCATGCGCGTCACCGATGCCGACAGGTCGCGAAAATTCCCGCTCCACAGGGCCGCCGGCGAGACGGCGAAGCGCATGAAGCGTGCGCGCGATTCGCGGTTGAAGCGCACCTTGCTGGCGTTTTCTTCGCTGAACTGCGCGAGCAAATACGCCAGGTTCGGTTCGATGTCTTCGACGCGCTGGGCCAGGCCGGGCAAGGCATAGCTCCACAGATTGATGCGCGCGTACAGGTCTTCGCGAAAACGGCCGGCGTGCACCTCGGCCGCGAGGTCGCGGTTGGTGCCGGCAATGAGCTGAAAGTCGCTCTGCACTTCATGGTCGCTCCCCATCGGGAAGAAACGCTTCTCTTCGATCGCCTTGAGCAGCATGGCCTGTTCGTCCGGACCCAGTTCGCCGATCTCGTCGAGGAACAGCAGTCCGCGGTGGGCACTGCGCAGCAAGCCGGGACGATCATTCGCCGCGCCGGTAAAAGCGCCCTTGACGTGGCCGAACAGGGCCGACGCAGCGCCATCGCCCCGCAGCGTTGCGCAATTCACTTCGACGAACTTGCCGTCGATCTGATGGCGGGCTTTTTTCAACTCGTGGACGCGGCGCGCGAGGAAGGACTTGCCGGCGCCGGTGGGGCCCATCAACAGGATCGGTGCGCGACTTTTGATGGCCACATGCTCGATCTCTTCGATCATGCGGTTGAAATCGGCATTGCGGGTCGCGATGCCCGACTTGAGAAACGCGATCCCTTCCGCATGGGCCAGCGAAAAGCGTTGTGCCAGCTGGTCGTAGCGCGACAGGTCGAGGTCGATCAGGATGTACTCGCCGGGATTCTTGCTGCTCGCGCGCCGCGGCGGCGACGTCTGCACCAGGCGGCCGGGAAAAAACCGCGCTTCCGTCATCAGGAACAGGCAGATCTGGGCGACGTGGGTGCCGGTCGTGATGTGGATCCAGTATTCTTCGGCGTCGAGGTCGAACGGATAATCCCGGGCGAAATCGAGCAGCGCCGCATACACCTGCTCGAAGTCCCATGGGTCGGCAATATCGAGCAGGCGCGGTACCACGGTCGTTTCAGGCGACACCGCGCCGATATCGGCCTGCACACTGCGCGCGAGATTCGTGAACGGCGCGTTGTACAGCAGCTCAAAGCGGTCGATAACGAGGTCGTCATGCTGCGTCAACGCGATCGTCGGGCGCCACTTTTCCCACCGTTCGCTGCGCGAGCCCTTGTCGAGCTGGGAGCCGAGAAAGCCAAGGACAACGAGGCGCTTCTTTTTCATTGGATAAAAGTTTATATGAGGGGATAAGGAATAGTATTGTCGCCGGGCGCTGCTGTACAGCGGTAATTTCAGATATCGTTTAAGAATCAGACACTTGAGAGATCGACGTCGACGTGGCACGCAGCTTGCAATAGATGGGATAACGCGAAGACGAACAGATCGTCTTCGGTACCCGGGAGAGCCGTCATGGCATGGATGATCAAGGCAGGAAAAATGGGAAAGGGCGCGGCCGGTTCGGCCAGCACCCTGTCGATTGTGTCGGTGCCAAACGGCGCGCACGGCTGGCGCCTGCTGAGTGTCCATGCGTGTCACGCAGCACCCGGCGATGTCTGGCAGGACGTCCTGGAAAATCTGATCCAACAGGAGAACAACGATGAACAATAACGATTACGATGTCATGCAACACGACGGCGGCGCGCCAATCAAGATGTGGACGCGTGGCGTCCCGGTGGAAGATGAAGCGAAAAGCCAGCTCGCCAACACCGCGCGCATGCCCTTCATCTACAAGCATCTGGCCGTGATGCCCGATGTCCACCTTGGCAAAGGTTCGACGATCGGCAGCGTCGTGCCGACGCTGGGTGCAGTCATTCCCGCGGCCGTCGGCGTGGATATCGGTTGCGGCATGATGGCGGCCAAAACCACGTTGTCCGCCAGCGACTTGCCGGACAACCTGGGACCGCTGCGGACAGCTATCGAGCGGGCGATCCCGCACGGTAGCGCGCCGAAGCAGCGCGGTAAACGGGACATCGGCGCCTGGCACGATACGCCTGATGCTGTCGACCTGGCCTGGGCCGCGCTGAAACCCGAGTTCGACGAAATCTGCCTGAAAACGCCGCGGCTCGCGAACACGAACAACTACCGGCACCTGGGGACGCTTGGCGGCGGCAATCACTTCGTCGAAATCTGCCTGGACGAAGCGGGCGCGGTGTGGCTGATGCTGCACTCGGGGTCGCGCGGCGTGGGTAACGCCATTGGGACACACTTCATCGAACTGGCCCAGCAGGACATGCGGACCCACTTCATCAACCTGCCCGATCGCGACCTGGCGTATCTGTCGGAAGGCACGCAGCATTACGACGATTACGTGCAAGCGGTCGGCTGGGCGCAAAAGTATGCGCGTACCAATCGCGAAGTGATGATGCAGAACCTGATCGCGGCACTGCGCACGGTGATTACAAAACCGTTCGAGACCCACGTGGAGGCCGTCAACTGTCACCACAATTATGTGCAGAAGGAGCGTCACTTCGGCAAGGATGTGCTGATCACGCGGAAAGGGGCGGTGTCGGCGCGGGCCGGTGAGCTGGGGATCATTCCGGGTTCGATGGGGGCGAAGAGTTTTATCGTGCGCGGCAAAGGCAATCCGGAGAGTTTTAACAGTTGCAGCCACGGCGCGGGCCGTACCATGAGCCGGACGAAGGCCAAGCGCATCTTCACGCTCGCCGACCAGATCAAGGCTACTGAAGGTGTGGAGTGCCGGAAGGACGAAGCGGTGATCGACGAAATCCCGATGGCATACAAGGATATCGACGCGGTGATGGCAGCGCAGCGGGAATTGGTGGAAGTGGTCCACACGCTCAAGCAGGTGGTCTGCGTCAAAGGATAGAGAGAGCAGGATGATGATAGAAATTGATGGATCAGAAGGAGAAGGCGGCGGCCAGGTGTTGCGCACGGCATTGACGCTGTCGATGATCACGGGCCAGCCGTTTCGCATTGTGCGGATCCGCGCGCGCCGGATCAAGCCAGGGCTGATGCGCCAGCACCTGGCGGCGGTCCAGGCGGCTGCTGCTATCAGTGGCGCCGAAGTCACTGGCGCACAGATCGGATCGACGGAACTGCTGTTCCAGCCGCAGGCCATACGCGGCGGCGACTATACCTTTGCCATCGGCTCGGCCGGCAGCTGCACGCTGGTGCTGCAGACGATTCTGCCTGCACTGCTGTTCGCGCCGGTGGCGTCGACGGTACGCATCAGCGGCGGCACGCACAATCCGCTGGCGCCGCCGGCGCCGTTCCTGCAGCGTGCTTACTTGCCGGTGCTGCACCAGATGGGCGCCGATGTGGTGCTCGACGTCGAGCGGGTTGGCTTCTATCCGGCCGGCGGCGGCGTGCTTGTGGCGCGGGTGGCGCCATGTGCCGGGCTCGCGCCTGTCGAACTGTGCGAGCGCGGTGCGCGTAGCGCCGGGTATGCGGAGAGCGTGATTGCAGGGGTGCCGCTGGACGTCGCCACGCGAGAACTCGAGGGCGTCAGCTCTGGCCTCGGCTGGACGGGTGACGATCTGCGCGTGGTGCGCCTGGCGCCAGAGTACGGGCCCGGCAACGTGCTGCTCGCGACGATCGTCTACGAGCACGTCACCGCGGTGTTTGCCGGCTTTGGCGAAAAATCGGTGCGGGCCGAAGCGGTGGCCAAGGCGCTGGTCGGCCGCGTGCGGCGCTACATCGCGTCCGGTGCGGTAGCCGACGAGTACCTTGCCGATCAGCTGATGCTGCCGTTCGCGCTGGCGGGCGGCGGCACCTTCACGGTGGACAAGGTGTCGCAGCATGCGTTGACCAACGCCAGCATCATCGAACGTTTTTTGCCGGTCAGGTTTGCCTTCACGCAACATGGCGCCAGGTCAACCTGCGCCGTTACATCAGCTTGTCCGGTGTCATCGGCACAGGCCGCCGAATAGCTGGCGGTCGCTCGTCTTCGCGGCGGATTGCAAAATGCAGCGCCGCATAAGATTGTTGGCCCGAGCTCTTCCCGATCAGAAGATTAATGGTCTTATAATCAACGGCGGAAAATGACGATCTGTTCAGCAACTCACATTGCAACTCAGGGGGCACAAAAACCGGTTCTTTTTCCTTGCAGTCGCGATTGGGCTTTGCTATAGTTCGCCTCCCAGCAAATTGCTGCAACAAATCAACAGGTTGCGACGAGATGTACGGGGACTGTTTCTGA
>NZ_JAQQPS010000053.1:0-4459 GCF_036688685.1 Massilia sp. S19_KUP03_FR1
GCCAGCCGCGCAAGCGCCGGCCTGTCTCTGGAAAAGATGCCGATACTGCACGTATTTATCGTGATTCCCATGCCGGAAAAAGAAGAAATGATTCCGCGCACCTACGATACGCTGGCGACACTTGGGCAGCAGCAAGGCATGCAGGGCCAAGTCGCCTTGATCAAGGATTTCAATGAAAATCCGCGCTTGATTCCCGTTGCAGACGGCATGGGGCCGGCGGCCACAATACCAGCACCATTGCCGGAAGTCGTCAAGCACGCAAACCAGATCACCAAACAGGATGCGACTAAACTGGAATCGCAGTTCGGCATCAAAGTGTGCACCGCGATGCTCAACGCTTGCGGTCCGAACGGCAAGTCGTTCGACTTCCGCGAGATCTATATTCACTCCAAGCTGCTTCTCATTGACGACACTTTTTTCACGACTGGAAGCGCCAACATGAATGTGCGCAGCATGGCGACGGATAGTGAAATCAACATTGCGACAGTTGATCCCGTTGCTGCGACAGATCTACGAAAACGGATATGGGGCCAACTCAGCGAAAATCGGGAGAAATGTGACGGCGGCAGCGGATCGAGGAAAGAAATAGCGAAGGCATTTGAAGCTTGGACGGATTTAATGAAAACCAATCAAGCTTGCAAAGATCTACACGAAAAGAGTCGTGGATTTCTACTACCTCTTTTCGACGAACGCTGTTCTACTTCACGGTTGGGATAACGATGCCGCCTCATTCCCGATTGGTTCGTATCGTGCCGAACCTCTTCATTGCCATCTGCTTAGCATCAATTTTTATGGCGTATAAAATGGATACGACTATGCTCGACGAGTTGCCTCGCAATGAAAAATTAGCTTTATTCAACCCCCATATTCGTGCATACACTTGTGCTCCGGTACCTTCGCCTCCGCTCGATGCGCAAGCCGATGCATGGTTTCGAGAGGCACGCGCATTGGAAGACCCAGAAATCTACATTGATGACCGCAATTACAAAAAAATTGTCGCCCTCACGCGTCAAGCAGCCGAACGAAAACATTGGAAGGCAATGATCAACCTCGCAAGCTTTATTATTGAAGGTCGCGATCCGCCACACGGTGCCGAGGACGCGGTACAACTAGTGGAAGCAGCAATGAAAATAGGCGTGCCTGCAGCGTATGATCGCATGGGAACGTTTTACATGAATGGCACCGGTGTCAAGCATGATGCCACGCGCGCTTACGCCTTTTGGCAACAGGCTGCAAAGATGGGAAGCCCCGAGGCGTTGTCTGATTTGGGTAGAAAAATGTATTCCGTCGATGACCGTCCCGGAGAAAGTCGCTGGGCCAATGCTTCAGTCGGAATTAAGATGCTGGAGTGCGCGTATGGTCAAGGTCACGGTCCTGCTGCTTATGAACTCGGTTATCTGTATAGTCACCCGGTAGGTCACGCCGCTACAAAGGAAGAGCTTCATCAGGCGCTTCTGACGTGGCACAACGGTGTAAAGTTTGGTAGCGCGGGGTCCGCGGCAGCGATATCACTCGAATTTGAACGTACCTCCAACACGCCTGATCGCAAGGTGTCGCACCCGGACATGGCCAGGTCGGAACGTTATGAGTTGCTAGGTCGCATCCTTGAATTTTATCCCGATTATCGCTTCCCCAATCTGGACATGATTATTCCATTGCCACCCGCCGACCTCCCCCCTTGGAACGGCGATCGCGACACCCTGCTCGACGCCGCACGCGGCGTCAGCCACCCTCCATCCGCGCCCCGTTCGCCGAGCACCTCTTCGGAACGCAAGGGACGCTTTTTCCTGGCTCCCGAATATCGCTTGGTGCCGACTGACGAGATCACGGAAGATGCGACCGCACCATTCACCGGCTACTGGCAACCGGTCATTGACGAAAACAAGCCCTACCAGGACAGCGCGGGCGAGACAATCGAGCCAGGACTGTATCAAGTCGGCGAGCGTTTCGAGCGCGTAGATAAGCGGCGTCACGCCAGGGCCGCCGATGGTGGTCCTGGTTTGCAGTGGCGCAATTGGCGCACTGTACGGCACGATCTGGGGGCGATTTCTCCTCCGGTCGTCAGCAAACGTACGCGTCTTGTCGCGCCGCCTGCGAAACCCACGGCGTGCGCCGCCAGCGAGCGTTGTCCGGTCACCGGCATCTGGCAACCCTGGGTGCACGCCGAGCATCCTGAGCAAAACACGATCAACCAGTATTGGCGGCAAACCTGGCTCGTTGCGGGCCAGTGCTTCCCGAATCCCCAACTGGCGTGGATGCTCGATGTGCCGGCCACGGACATTACCTGGCACCTGATGGACTGCGTGGGTGTCGACATCGCCATGGCAACGCCGTCGGCTACGTCATGAGACTGAACTCCGTGGCCGACTATTGGGACACGGGATCGCACCACTACGAAGACCCGCGCCGCGAACGGGAGAGTTCCCGTTCTTACATGCCGGACAACGAGCATGCAAGCATGAAGCCATTCCGCGACTACGCATGCCGGATCGACCGCGGGCGGGCGCTACTTGCGCTCCATCAAAATTTTATCAAGGCCTGGGAGCGCGCCGATTCAAATCGGAAGTCGACCGACCCGAGCGAACTGGGCACCCGACCGATGCCGGAATATTGTCTGAAGAAGGCGCCGGCGGGCAGTCCGCGCATGCAAATCTTGCGCACCCAACCTGAAGAGCAGGACAAGACGATCGAGGATCTGTATTTTAACGCCACCGATGTGGCCACCCGTGCTGCTGGTTATTTGTACGCGGAGAACCAGTATTTTCAGTGGGAGGAATGGGCGCAACGCTTGCTGCGCGTGCGCAAGCAGTCAATGGCCCAATGGAATGCCAGCCGCGCAAGCGCCGGACTGTCCCTGGAAAAGATGCCGGTACTGCACGTGTTTATCGTGATTCCCATGCCGGAGAAGCCAGAAATGATCCCGCGTACCTACGATACGCTGGCGACACTTGGACAGCAGAAAGGTATGCAGGGCCAAGTTGCCTTAATCAAGGATTTCAATGAAAATCCGCGCTCGATTCGCGTTGCAGACGGCATGGGGCCGGCGGCCACAATACCAGCACCGTTACCGGAAGTAGTCAAGCACGCAAACCAGATCACCAAACAGGATGCGATTAAGCTGGAATCGCAGTTCGGCGTCAAAGTGTGCACGGCGATGCTCAACGCCTGTGGGCCGAATGGCAAGTCGTTCGACTTCCGCGAAATCTATATTCACTCCAAGCTGCTTCTCATTGACGACACTTTTTTCACGACTGGAAGCGCCAACATGAATGTGCGCAGCATGGCGACCGATAGTGAAATCAACATTGCGACAGTTGATCCAAATTCTGCAATGGACCTGAGAAAACGGATATGGGGCCAACTCAGCGAAAAATGGGGGAGCTGTGACGGTGGAGGCGGATCGAGGAACGAAATCCGCGACGCATTCGATGACTGGACAAGTCTTATGGAGAACAATGCAAAGGCACGAGATAAAAACTTGAAAATAATTAGCGGCTTTTTACTTCCATTGCTCGATAAACGCAGTTCCACCTCACGCTTGAGCTAACAATGATTTATCGACATCAGAAATTTCGATTTAATACGCATTCTATGACCCTACTATTTTTTTTATCAATTAATATTACGGCATGCAAAATGAATAATCACCCTACAAATGTATTACCTCGCCATCAAGAACTTCCACTTTTCGATCCACATGTTTCAGCATATACATGTACACTTGAAAAATTTCCGCCATTCGATGCGCAGGCAGAAGCCTGGTTTCAGGAAGCACGCGCATTGGAAAGTCCGGAGATATATATTGATGACCGTGACTATAAAAGAATTGTCGCACTGACACGCCAAGCGGCAGAGCGACAACACTGGAAGGCAATGCTTAATCTGGCCAGTTTGATTATTGAAGGTCGCGATCCGCCGCATGGCAACGAAGCTGCAGTCCGGCTAATAGAAGCCGCAATGCTGAAGGGAATACCAGCTGCTTACGACCGCATGGGGACGTATTATATGAATGGCACCGGTGTGAATGTGGACGCTACGCGCGCCTACGCTTTCTGGCAACGTGCTGCGCAAATGGGAAGTCCTGAGGCACTGACCGACCTTGGCAAGAAATTAATATCGGTTGATGATCACCCTGAGCGTGATCGCTGGGCGAATGAGGTAGTCGGCACAAAAATGCTGGAGTGTGCATATGCACAAGGATATGGCCTGGCGGCTTACGAGCTAGGCTTTGAATATAGCATACCAACTCATCGCAGCCCTACAAGGCAAGACTTGGAACGTGCCCTTCTCGCGTGGCACAATGGCGTGAAGTTTGGAAGTGCGAAATGTGCCGCGGCAATTTCAGGGGAGTTCCGTAGCAACTCCAACAGACCTCCTATAAAGCACCTCGTTATACACAAGTCCGCACCGTCGTCCGGCCGGCATGAAAACACGTTTACATTCAAGGACTTAACGCGCC
>NZ_JAQQPS010000054.1:0-4070 GCF_036688685.1 Massilia sp. S19_KUP03_FR1
CTCGTCAAGCACGGCTTTGGCGCGGAACAACGCCATGCTGCGACGAGGAATATGATCACACGAAACTAAACAGTTAGTCTCGGCGAAAGATTCGCCGTTCATCCGCACCAGAGCCGACTTGGAATCCGCCAGCCTTGGGGCGTCAGTTTTAGACCTTCTTGAGCCCGAGGACTTGACCTTATTTAAGAGCACAGTGCAGTTCCGGCGTGAAGAGGTCTATGACGGAGACGACAAACCTGTAACTACGAGGCTGGGGGTTGCGACGTTCAGCGTCGAAGTTTTGGTAAAAAAATATAAATTCACACCGGACCAGATTCAAGAAGTCGCCGCTCTTTTTGGTATTGGTCCTGAGCGTTTTTGGGCACGCTACCACTATTTTGGCGATACATACCCTGAACCGCATTGTGAGTCTCGGCCTTACTATAACTGCCCTTGGTAACGAATCTTACTTTGGCTAATATTTCGCTAGAGAAAATGCGTTCTGCGGTAAGCCAAACGGGGGCGGCCGCCGAGCGGCACATATAGCACGTTCTTGGTTACGACCGACTGCTATTGGCCGACGAGCGTCTCACTGGCCTTGCCGAAGCGGATACGCCGGTAGTAGGTCAGTTCGTGCGTCAGCGCGGTGATCTTGACCTCCTTCTCGCCCAGCAGGGAATCGCGGCGCGCCAAGGCTGCAGAATGCTCGGCAACGGAATCTTGTTGACCTCGCCCGGGTTTTCATCAGCTCTGGAATTTTCTGACCCACGTGCGTCGCTTTATAGACCATTCGGGGACCGAGAAGGGTGCTTGCGATGGCGATGGCGATCGCGCTGATGACGATGACGAAGCCGAAGGCAATCGACACCACCTGTGGCACCTTTTTCGGCAGCGGGCGTTCGAATAGGCTGATCAGCGGATACAGAATGTAGCTGAAAAAGATCGCGAACGCGACCACCAACAGGGTGCTGCGCGTAACGTAGACCTTACGGCATCAAGTGTTGGACTTGGACTATGAGAACGCCCAGTATTCAGATTATTTCGGATATTAATCCTGAAACATGTATAGTCAATCATCATTGAAATTCTTGGGGGATTAAATGGACTTTTTGACGCGCGCGAAAGTGTTGGGCCATGATGTAGAGGTTCTGAAAACCGGAGAAACGATACGGTCCAAAGTTACTGTAACTTCCCTCGAGCATTTCAAGGCGATTTTCGGTAGCGATATACCTGCCGAGCATAGGGTCAGGTTCAAGGAGCAAAACCCGGTTCGGAGTGCATCCGGAGAAACCGATCCATCGAGCGCGTCGATGGGACGGCTGATAGAGCATGTTTTCGGCGATTATGCACTTGCGCCGGAGGATGAGGATTTTGCCAAACAAATTTTTCCATTGCCGATAACCGCAGTATCTGGAGTGAACGTAATGATTAACACTCCTGAGGTCTACGGGATTCATACCGGGCCCTGCTTTATCAATGCCGGAACGCTTACTTTTACCGACGGTTCGATAACGGCAATGGGTGTCATCGCCAAGGTGGTAGCCGATAGTCTTGAAATAACATCGGCGACCGGCATTCCCTATCTTATCAGTGTTTTGGGCCAGCCAGGGACCACTGGCGATGCCGGGTCTGCCGGCGGCACCCAATCTCAGGCCGCGGCTGGCAGTGATTCTTCCGGTGGATCGCCAGGTATTTGTACCGGGGCAAGCTCGGGCAAGGCGGGGACAGCCGGTAATATTGGCATCGTAGGTAAACCTGGCTCGCCAGGTGGGGAAGGCATAGCGTCCCTTCCTGCTTATATCATTATCAAGGCCTACGATGGGGCTGTAACGCAGCAGCGATTTACGATCTTTGCGCAATCCGGCATTGGAGGAACGGGTGGGATCGGTGGCACGGGTGGAACCGGGCAGCAGGGTGGAAACGGCGGCAACGGGTGCGCTAATGGCTGTGAAGGCACCAACGGCGGGGACGGGGCAAGCGGCGGCAACGGCGGAAACGGCGGCAACGGCGGGAACGGAGGAAACGGCGTCAGTGGTGCGCCAGTAAGTGTCACTTTCCCTAACGCGTCCTCGGTTTATTTGGTAACCGCATCCAATGTCGCAGCAAGCGGACTTGGTGGAACCGGGGGTATGGCCGGTGCTGAAGGCGCCGGTGGCGCAGGTGGCAGTAGCGGCAAACATGCCTGGGATGGTTCGGGAGGCAACAGTGGCGCACCTGGTGCGCCTGGCCAGCAAGGCAATCCAGGGCAGAATGCAGGAGCGAAGGTAACTTTCAATATCTCCCTCAGCGCGTAAGCATGCAACTGCCAGTACACCGACCCAGCGCGGGGGCCGAGGATTGAAATCGCCCTCAAACCTGTCGGCCATCGATGCCGGGTCTTCGGTGCGTCTTCCTGACTCAGGGGAAGACTGGCCACTCGGGACGCATTATGTCCAAGTGCCGAGCGCGCAAGACATGCGCAGGCTGCTAGGGCCGCGACAGGAAACGGTACGTCGTACCAGGAGCAGCGTTTATTTCGCAGGCCTGCCCAACCGGGCTCGCCTGCGCTTGCCGCTTGGAATGCATGACCGCTTCGAAGAATTCATTTTCGCGGACGGGGAACTCCACGCCCCCGATGCAGCCGGCCTCGCGCACCATTTGCCGGCCCATCTAAAAGTGGTACGCCTGGCCGAAGTGTCGATTGGCGTGGGCCAATCCTGGGATGTGAGCTCGTCGCATTCGGCCTGGAGCGGGCTGCACTTTCGGGAGGAACTATACGTTCACGTCCGTATCGACCGGCTGATCGTCGCGCCTGGATCGAAAATCGAGGTTCACGGCAACATCCTGGTATTGGAATGCGGAGAAATTCACATGCGGGGCCACGAAAGCGGAAGTGGCTGGCGTGCGGCAGACGGCTTCGAAATCTGCATTCTGCCTACTCGCTACCCCGCGTACAGCCAGTTGCGTTCCACGCCGGGGTTGGATGGCGCCCGAGGCATCCACGGCGCTAACGGCCGGCACAGCAAGGCAACAAAAGTCATCGGAACGCCGTTCGGTCCGCGATTGTTGGCGTTTTCTTCTGATCTCGATGGTGCCCCCGGTGCCGACGGCACGGACGGTGCCATGGGCACCACCGGCCAGAACGGCGGCATGTCGATGCTGGCGGACATTCGCATTGGCGTGCTGACAGGCTTCCAACCCGGGTCGCTGCGTGTCTTTGCGCAGGCCGGCCCGGGCATGCCCGGCGGGAGCGGGGGAACTGGTGGCAACGGCGGCGCAGGCGGCAATGGCGCTGACGGCATTGATCGTCTGGACGGGATTGTACGCGGAGGACCGGGCGGGCGCGGCGGCAACGGCGGCAACGGCGGCAACGGCGGTCGTGGGGGCAGTGGCGGACTGTCCGCCAACGTCTTCATCCAAGTTCGCGCGGCCGACGCTGATTGTATCGATCTCTGTTCCATGGACAGTGTCGGTGGGCCCGGCGGCGCTGGCGGAAGCGCCGGGGCGCATGGCGGGCCCGGCACGTCAGGCGTCATGGCAGATGAAACCGCGACGACAGCACTGCTTCCGGGAGTGACCGGCCGACCCGGAATCACGGGCCTTTCCGGCAAGCCGCGCTCGGGGCCAGCAATTCACCTCTTCACCGAACCGTAAGAATGACGGGCAATATCGCTCCCATTCACTAAGTACCCGCCAGTAAATAAATGTGATTTTTGGCTGCCATAACCGGCGCGCTGCTGCGTTGGCCAACGCTTGCAACCGCGGCGGCGGACCGGCTCGCATTGCGGCGCGTCGTCCGTCTTGCATCGCATCCGGTTCTGTTTGCCAAAATTTCACATTTATTTCCCGGCGAGTACTTAGATGGTTGGGTAGACTTCTGGCAGGACGTCACATTTGCAGCGGATGACTTTAAAGCGAAGACGAAATTCCTTATGCCACCAACATTCTCGTCTGCCATTCCGCGATCAGGAGATGGCATCACTAAAGGTGCGGCACGAAAAAGTATCGCGTCCGAAAATTTGGCACGGGTTAAAGCCACCTCGTTATACACAAGTCCGCACCGTCGTCCGGCCGGCATGAAAACACGTTTACATTCAAGGACTTAACGCGCC
>NZ_JAQQPS010000055.1:0-3612 GCF_036688685.1 Massilia sp. S19_KUP03_FR1
CAGAAACAGTCCCCGTACATCTCGTCGCAACCTGTTGATTTGTTGCAGCAATTTGCTGGGAGGCGAACTATAGCAAGCGCCCTGAAATTATTCAAGAGATTAAGGAAAATAACGCAGCAATGTCTTCAAGCAGCGCCAATCCAGAACGTTGCGTGTCGCGTTTGCGCCTCCATCAGGGCGGCCGATATCGCGTTGCGGATATATCCGTCGAGCTCGTCGCGCCCAATCAATGCGCCCAGCTGGTCAAATGCATTCGGGGAAATAGCATGGCGGTTGATCCTGTGGCCGCGAGGTTGAGACCGCCCCGCGGCTCTTCTGCAAAGGGTCCAAGCAAATCTTCTAGAGCGCTTGAGCTGATCGAAACACTCCCAACCGTCCTGCCTGGATCGCGGATCGGATCCGATTCTTGCGCTCCCATTGGCAGCACGTAAAACTCGAGGATTGTTCCGGTTTGCGATCTCCTCACGACGCGCCATGACTATGCGGGCGCTGGCCTGCCAGTCCCGCCAGCGCGGGATGCGCGCAAATTATGCCAGGCCGGGGCGCAACTAACGTCCAGTCATCTCGGCCATGATTTGCGGAGCCAATTCCACCAGCGCCACCTGGGGATCACACTGTCCCGCGTCAACCTGCGCGATACACCCGAACAAGCGCGCTGAGAATTGCGCCGCCGACACTGCCTGCTTTTCCTGAACCGGCGCCAGCGCCATCGCCAGTCCATCCGCAGACAAGCGGACCGGCCCATCACCACCCGGGAGTTCCAGCAACTTCCTTTCGGCCGGGGATGGCATCGGCCTCGGGTAGGTTGCATTGCGAGCCGCTGAGCAGCGTGGGCGTGCCATCGTCATTGACCCACCCAGTGCCGACCAAGGAAAGAGGCTGTCTTCGCGCGTTTCCGACTGCAGCATGCCGTCATAGCACAACTGGTCGCAGTATTTGAGGATGCTGAGCTTGCAGCGGTAATGAAAGCGAAGGCTGACGCCGTCGTCCATACGTAACCGGTTCCTGAACGGCGTTGTATCTATTGGATCTTCAAGCCGACACAATCTCCTCCGAGTTCAACAATACGGGGCATGGACAAGCAGGAATTCCAGATCTCAAAAGGAGCGACCTGGCGTAATCGACTGGCGCGGCATGCGGGGAGCGGCAAGAGCATCGCCGCCTACTGCCGGGATGAGGCGATCTCGCAGGCTAACTGTCACGTCTGGCGCACGAAGCTAGCGAACGGCACCAACGAACGCGCCGCCGCGCCAACGTCAGCGCGGCCGCCGAGTATTCGCCGACGCTAACACCTATACACGCGCCACCGGCCATTTCCGGAGTCGACATATGCATCGATCTCGGCGGCGGTGTCGTACTGACGATCGCGAGGCGCTGATGTTCTTCCCCGAGGGCCAAGTGCGCGTCTTGCGGTACGGCCATCCGGTGAGCATGCGCTTGTCCTTTGACGGCCTGTACGCGTTGGCCAGGCACGTCATGTTGCAGGATCAATTGTCCGGCAATTTGTTCGCGTTCATCAACCGACGCGCCACACAGATAAAGGTCCTGTATTTCGAGCGAACCGGGCCGTGCGTCTGGGCCAAGCGCCTTGAACATGGCCGGCTGATCGGCAACTGGGCCGATGGTATATCCAAGAGCGCCTCGTCGGTCTGTCCGTGTCCCTGGACGAGCCCGACGTGTCGATCGACACCAACCACTTGGAGCGAGCCCTTCAGGTCATTCCGATGGGCCAAAAGAATTGGTTGTTCAGTTGGACGGAACCGGGCGCAAAGCATATTGGCATCGCGCAAAGCCTGCTGGCCACTTGCCGGCTGCATGGCATTAACCCCTACGACTACTTCGTCGATGTGCTACAGCGCGTCGGCCAGCACCCCGCATCGCTTGTGCACCAGCTCACGCCGCGCATCTGGAAGCAGATGTTTGCCGCCAACCCTTTGCGATCCGATCTGCATGACCTTCGTGGACGGCGTACGGACGCCGACTGGAGAGAAGCTTGTGCAGACAGTGACGAGTGAGCGGTGCATGCAGGTTTCGTGACGATGCAGTGCGCAAGCTTGCAGGGGGACGAGAAATGAATGCTTGTCACCTTACGCTGGCCTGTACATCGCCTCAGCATAATTACCTTTGAAAACCGGAAGAATTTTACGTTCAGGGGAAACCGTTTGCTCGGTACGACGACGCTGATTTCGGTCGGCATCGTCGCGCCGGCGATCTCGTCGACCACCGCCACCAACTGGTGGGTGGGCGACCTGGCCGGAATATTGGTCGTCACACCATTCTTGCTGTCGTGGCGTGTGCGTGCGCCGCCTTCGCGCACGCACACGCTTGCGCGACTGCGGGCTGGCCCTTGCCGCATTGGCGATTTTGCTGTGGCGGCTGTTCCATGCACCGGCCGATGGGTCGCGCCGTATCCTGGTGTTTGTATTGTTGCCCTGCATTGCCCTATGCGCTTACGCTTACCCGCACTCATCACTACTCTTCTCCTGAATAATCGAAGAATCGAGTGTGGTCGTGGCAATCATGAATTCATAGATGGGCTGGACGCTTACAAGCATTTGCCCGATCAGCGTGCAGCTTACCTGGGCGTTTGCGCGCACGATCCGGTCCTACAGTCCTTTAACAGCTCGGATCGATTCTATAAGTGGGATGGGCAAACGCGAATCATCGACCTCCGCTTTCGAGATCTGGGCTACTAGAGGCAGCCCACGTTGATCCACCAGTAGATGATGTTTGCAGCCGAGTTTGCCACGATCAGTTGGGTTCCGGCCGGTATGCTCGTCGCCAGCAGGTGATGGCACGCCTGCAGCGTCGACGCTGCCGCGGTGCCACATGATTTGGTCGTGCTCGCGAAGGCGACGCAACACTGCCTGATGGATACGCTACCAAACGCTTGCTTGCATCCATTCGTGAATGGCTACGCCAGTACGTCATACCGCTGTCACAGCCGAGTTCACGCGGAATGTATTCCCAATGTATTCCGGTCGTAAGGACGAACACGATGCCGGTCAGCGCTGCCCCATCGCTTATACGCGGCCGTCCACATCTTGGCGATCGGCGATGAGCCGGGAGATGGGCAGCTATAAGCGACCAAAGTTCTTCGGGCAGAGATGCTTAGGCCATGGCCTCAATCCGTCTGCGAACCCGGCCGGCATGCTAGTGCCAGGACTTTGATCGTGTACGTACGCTATCGTCCATACGATCGTTGCAGCGCGATAGCAGACGCGTCATGGCCACCACGCTGCCGGCACGCGCCGCAATGCCAATCTCGGCCAAACGCGCGTAGCCCGCAATCGGCGCCAGTTGATGGAAGCCGCCCACGACAGTCGCGGTTTTTGCCAGCGAAAAGGCAGCACACACCAATGCGGGCGGTGCATTTCCCGCTTCGTCAAGGATCGGCAAGTCGATGATACCGAACACGTGCGAACGGGGCTCTTACTGCTCACATTTCGTGCCGCTCCATGGAAGCGCCGCTTTCGAGCTGATCCTCCCGGCGAAGGTCGGGACATGGCCTGGCCAGGGAACCCCAAAAACCATCAGACGAAAAAAAACCCCGCACATTTCTGTACGGGGTTTCTCTCTTATAACTAGCCTGACGATAACCTACTTTCACAC
>NZ_JAQQPS010000056.1:0-3218 GCF_036688685.1 Massilia sp. S19_KUP03_FR1
AGCAGTGTACGCAAAACGTGCCTGGCCTTGAAGAGTGGCCAACTGCGGATGGGTACATGATCCCACGAGTCGCTACATTTAGGCTCACCGGGGCATGCCGGTAGTGGCAAAACCCAACTTTTGAACCCACATAGCAGGTTGCTCGGTTGAGAAAACACCTGCCGCCGCTACCGGCAGGAAACGAGCCGAAGCGGTCTCGCGCCTATTTTGGAAGGTGCGCGTTTTCTAGCGCTGTAGCTTACTGGACGGGTACGAAAGCCTCAGCGAGCATCACTTTGTTGCGGCCACCTTTCTTTGCTGCGTACAGAGCGCGGTCAGCAGCCGACAGTAATTCCCGTTCGCCGTTGCCATGACCGGGCCACTGAGCCACGCCGAACGATGCCGAAATGCCCGAGATTGTTTGTCCTGCGTGCTGGATGACGATATCGTTAAGAGACGAGCGTATGGTCTCGGCGCACCTCTCCGCCTCCTCTGCACTGCACTCCGGGAGCATCAGCACCAGTTCTTCTCCACCGTAACGGCACACTACGTCGCTGGCGCGCACCCGTTGCTGAATCGCGTGACTTGCGGCCGTCAGTACAAGATCGCCGCCGTCATGTCCGTAGGTGTCGTTCACGCGCTTGAAATGGTCTAGGTCAATCATTACCACCGAACAGACGCTCTGACTGCGTTGGGTGCGGGCCAGTTCACGCTTGAGCGATTCGTCGAAGAAGCGCCGGTTGTACAGACCGGTAAGCGGATCTACAGTTGATTGGTGGCGCAAAGTGTCCCGCAGCGAGACGTTGCTGATTGCCAGGCTAAGCTGCTCGGCCAGCGCGATGATGTGCATGCTATCGCTAGCGTCTTCTTCCCGCCGATTGTCCAGGACTGTTCGCGCCGACGCCAAATTGAACTAGGCTGCCGAGATTCGTTGACCCTGGCAAGTCCGAGCAAACGCACGGCCAGTGCGGGTTCCCGGGCCAGTGCCTGGGTGAGCCGATATCGGCGCTGTGGGTCAATGTAGCGTCGGCGCCAACAGGGAAGTCACATAAAACGATATGGCGCAGTACAACGCGTTTTAGCCCTTCAAACATAGCTTGGCGGCCCGAGTCCTCCAATGTGAAAACAGGATTGAGTTTTTACACAGCCTGGGCCGATTGCTGACGTTGGCAAGCGCGTAATGTACGGGCCAAGTTGCTATTACCGCAAATAACGTTTTTGTTCATCAGGTGACAACTTTTTCCAGCCGCTGATGGTTTTCTTCATTCTTCACGCCCGCAGCAAGCGAGTCGAGCCATTCATCGCGAGTGATACCGAGGCGTTTCAGTATGTTAATGACGAGAAAAGAGGGAATGGTCGGGTTGTTGCCGTAATGGTTCCCGATCCGAAACATGTGCCCGCCAGCACGCAACAGTTTGATTTCGGAGCCCTTCCCTTGTTCGATGCTGACACCGCAGCGTTCGAGCAGCTTAAAGAAGTAGCGCCGGCGCACCTGCGCATGGTCGCGGGCTGGATTGTGACGGCGCTCCCGCGGCAAGAATGAATTAGGCGTCATCGACTGACACCTTCGATTGTTCCGGCTCCGGGCAGTACAGTGACACTACAGCCTCGGCCACGTGCATTTGAACGTGCGGGTCGGGCGTTAGTGTGGGATCCTCCTCGTACTCTGTGCTGTCGGTCGGGTAGGCTAGCGGCAGGCCGGGAGAATGAACAGAAGCCCAGTTGCGTTCTCCCAGTGCGGCAATGACGCGCTCCCTGTGCTCTAGGCGCCACGGCGCGCGCGCCAGACTGCCATCCGACGTCCACCACGCCAAGTCGACCTCGATACATACTTCGTTCTCATGCCAGTGCGGGTCGTACACCGCCGGCCGCACCGCGGGGATACGAATTTGGATGCCGAAGCCGTGTGACGATACCTCTGCCCGGCGCGGTTCTAGTCCATCCATATACTTGATGAGCGCCCGCCGAAAGTCACCGTGGAACTGGCGGAACACACGCATGCCTTCCAGCTTACGCCGTACGACCATGCCACGGTAGAAGCGCACAACCGGCACGTATTCACGCGGATGCTCTGGGGCGACGCCACCCTCCACGTCGACGATGTCGGCCCTTTGCATCGCCAAGCGCCACAAGTCGCTCCAGACCCAGTCGGCATAGATGTCGTGCAACGCCGCTTTCTTAAACTCGTCGCCGGTGCGCGTCAGAGCGAAGAATCGGCAAGCGCTTGCGGCGTGATAGTCGAGCTCCTGTGCCTGGTCGGGCGTGTACTCATAGTAATGCAGCTCCATTCGGTAAGCATGTGCTTCACGGCGTAGGACGATCTTCCTACCGCCTCCCGTGTACCACTTCAGTAGTTTGTCGAGCGGGTCTAGCCAGCCCGACGGTGGCCGTTCAACGATATAGCCTTCAGGGTTGCCGCCGATGGCGAGATGCGCAGGTAAATGCTGGCGCACCTGGACAGACGGCTCAATGCCCTCATATAGCCAGTTGTGCGGTAACTGCCGTTGCACCTCGTCGCGTTCAATCGGAAGCAGCAGGTCCTCGACGGTCGTGCGCAGCGTCGCCGCCAGCAGGTGCGCGGTCGTCAAGGTCGTGCGATCCCCTTTCTTGATGCGTTGGATGGTCTTTTCGCTTAGGCCGGCGACGACGTAAATTTTGGCTGGGCCGCCTGCCTCGGCGAAGCGTAAGCAGATCTTGTCGGAATTGAGCTGGATAGTGTTTTTCGGCATTGTCTCGGTCCCTGGCTTCACTGTCCGCTGCTGACCTTGCCATTGCGCGCTGCAGCGCGGGTAGCGCGGGCAGCAAAATCGTCCTTCGACACCGTGCCCTTCTCTTTCATAGTGCGGCTCTGGATATCCGAGGCGCGGTCTTGCGTCATAGGGTGCTTTCCAGCTGCGGCTTTGCCCAAGCCTGTCTTGCTTTGCTTCGTCACGTTTTCCTCCATGGGTTGATTGGTACCGGAGGAACGATAAGGCTGTATAGCTGTCCAGTCACGCCTTTTAGGCGGTCAGATTAGGACACCAAATGAAGGCTAATAAAACGATTGCGCAGCCTGGCTGCACTGGAGAACCGTGAGGGCAGCTCTTGGCCGAAATCGGCCGGTTGGCCAAGCTTAGCGGTTGCCAGAACGAAAAGCCAGCGGAGACGTCGACAGGCCGGATTCGACCCAAAGCAATGGGATGGACTCCTCCTCACCCGAGGCCACGTTGGTGGCAAACTGGAGTTCCACAAATCCGTTT
>NZ_JAQQPS010000057.1:0-3086 GCF_036688685.1 Massilia sp. S19_KUP03_FR1
CCGGTCAGGTTGACGGTCTCGCTGCCGACCATGCCGCTCAAGGCACCGCCGCTGATGGTGGCGCTGGCGCTGCCGTCGTAGGTTTTGTCCTGCGCCAGCGCGCCGCTGACCGTCAGTGCTTTTTGCGTGATGTTAGCGGTCACGCCGGTGGGATTGCTGACCGCGTAATTGCTGGCCAGGCCTGCGCCATCGGCCAGGCTCAGGCCGGAGACGGTGACGGCCTTGCCGTTGCCCACGTTCTTGTCGGCAAAGGCACCGCTGCCACCCGACAGGACCAGCGTCTCTCCACTGACCAGGCCGCTCAAGGTGCCGCCGGCCAGGTTCGCTGCGGTGCTGCCGTCGTAGGCGCGGGTAGCGACCGTCATGCCGGTGACCGTCAGCGCCTTGGGCGTGATGTTGGCGTTCAGGCCGCTGGGGTTGCTGATGGTGTAGTTGGCGGCCAGGCCGCCGTTGCCGCCGTCGACCAGGGTTGCGCCAGTCGCGGTGACGGTCTTGCCGGTGCCGGCGTTCTTGTCGGCAAAGCTGGCCGACAGGCCGGTCACGCCCAGGGTTTCCGAGCCGACCAGGCCGCTTACCGAGCCGCCCGACAGGGTGGCTTTGGTGTTGCCGTCGTAGGCCTTGTTGGCTGCCGTCATGCCGACAATCGTCAGCGCTTTCGGCGTGATATTGCCGGTGGCGTTGCTGCTGGTGTTGCCCAGGGTGTAGTTGGCGGCATCGGTGCCGCCGAGGACGATGCCGGAGACGGCCACGGTTTTGCCGTTGCCGGCGTTCTTATCGGCAAAGACCGCGGTGCCGCTTGCCGACAGGCTGTCGCCGCCGACCATGCCGGCAAAGGCCGCGCCGGTGGTGTTGACGGTGGCGCTGGTCGTGCCGTCATAGACCTTGCTGCCTGCGGTGAGGCCAGTCACCGCATTGATGGTGGCTTTAGTGATATCGGCTGTCGCACTGGCGGTGTTGGCAGCGAGCGTGTAGTTGGCGGCGTCGGCGCCGCCAAGGGCGATGGCACTGACATTGACCGTCTTGCCGATTGCAGCATTCTTGTCTGCAAACGCGCCGCCGGCGGTCGCGTTCAGGCTGTCGCCGTTGACCATGCCGCTAAAGGCCGCGCCGCTCGTGTTGACGGTGGCGGTAGTCGTGCCGTCATAGACCTTGCTGCCGGCGGTGATGCCGGTCACCGCGTTGATGGTGGCTTTGGTGATATCGGCTGTCGCGCTGGCCGTGGTGCTGGCCAGCGTATAGTTGCCGGCGTCAAGGCCGCCGAGGGCGATGCCGCTGAGATTGACCGTCTTGCCGATTGCAGCGTTCTTGTCGCTGAATGCGCCGCTGGCGGTCGCGTTCAGGCTGTCGCCGTTGACCATGCCGGCAAAGGCTGCGCCGCTCGTGTTGACGGTGGTTTTAGTGGTGCCGTCATAGACCTTGCTGCTGGCGTTGATGCCGCTCACCGCGTTGATGGTGGCTTTGGTGATATCAGCTGTCGCGCTGGCCGTGGTGCTGGCCAGCGTATAGTTGCCGGCGTCGGCGCCGCCGAGAGCGATTCCGCTGACAGTGACCGTCTTGCCGGTGGCAGCATTCTTGTTTGCAAACGCGCCGCTGGCGGTCGCGTTCAGGCTGTCGCCGTTGACCATGCCGCCAAAGGCCGCGCCGCTCGTGTTGACGGTGGCGGTAGTCGTGCCGTCATACACCTTGCTGCCGGCGGTGATGCCGGTCACGGCGTTGATGGTGGCTTTGGTGATATCGGCTGTCGTGCTGGCGGTATTGCTGGCCAGCGTGTAGTTGCCGGCGTCGGCGCCGCCGAGGGCGATGTCATTGACATTGACCGTCTTGCCGATTGCAGCATTCTTGTTTGCAAACGCGCCGCTGGCGGTCGCGTTCAGGCTGTCGCCGTTGACCATGCCGGCAAAGGCCGCGCCGCTCGTGTTGACGGTGGTTTTAGTGGTGCCGTCATACACCTTGCTTCCGGCGGTGATGCCGGTCACGGCGTTGATGGTGGCTTTGGTGATATCGGCTGTCGCGCTGGAGGTATTGCTGGCCAGCGTGTAGTTGCCGGCGTCGGCGCCGCCGAGGGCGATGCCGCTGAGATTGACCGTCTTGCCGATTGCAGCGTTCTTGTCGCTGAATGCGCCGCTGGCGGTCGCGTTCAGGCTGTCGCCGTTGACCATGCCGGCAAAGGCCGCGCCGCCGGTGTTGACGGTCGCGCTGGTTGTGCCGTCATACACCTTGCTGCCGGCGGTGATGCCAGTCACCGCGTTGATGGTGGCTTGGGTGATATCGGCTGTCGCGCTGGCGGTGTTGGCAGCGAGCGTGTAGTTGCCGGCGTCGGCGCCGCCGAGGGCTATGGCGCTGACATTAACCGTCTTGCCGGTGGCGGCGTTCTTGTCGCGGAATGAGCCGCTGGCGCTGGCATTGAGGCTGTCGCCGTTGACCATGCCGGCAAAGGCCGCGCCGCTCGTGTTGACGGTGGTGGTGGTCGTGCCGTCATAGACCTTGCTGCCGGCGGTGATGCCGCTGACCGCGTTGATGGTGGCTTTGGTGATATCCGCTGTCGCACTGGCGGTATTGCTGGCCAGCGTGTAGTTGCCGGCGTCGGCGCCGCCGAGGGCGATGCCGCTGAGATTGACCGTCTTGCCGATTGCAGCGTTCTTGTCGCTGAATGCGCCGCTGGCGGTCGCGTTCAGGCTGTCGCCGTTGACCATGCCGGCAAAGGCTGCGCCGCTCGTGTTGACGGTGGTTTTAGTGGTGCCGTCATAGACCTTGCTGCTGGCGTTGATGCCGCTCACCGCGTTGATGGTGGCTTTGGTGATATCGGCTGTCGCGCTGGCCGTGGTGCTGGCCAGCGTATAGTTGCCGGCGTCGGCGCCGCCGAGAGCGATTCCGCTGACAGTGACCGTCTTGCCGGTGGCGGCATTCTTGTCTGCAAACGCACCGCTGGCGGTCGCGTTCAGGCTGTCGCCGTTGACCATGCCGCCAAAGGCCGCGCCGCTCGTGTTGACGGTGGCGGTAGTCGTGCCGTCATACACCTTGCTGCCGGCGGTGATGCCGGTCACGGCGTTGATGGTGGCTTTGGTGATATCGGCTGTCGTGCTGGC
>NZ_JAQQPS010000058.1:0-3010 GCF_036688685.1 Massilia sp. S19_KUP03_FR1
ACTCGTCAAGCACGGCTTTGGCGCGGAACAACGCCATGCTGCGACGAGGAATATGATCACACGAAACTAAACAGTTAAGCTCGAAAAACGTACTTTTAAATTAACCGACACGTACCTTCTGCAAAGCTGCCTACACGCCAAGTCCATGCGAATCGAACAGTCTGGCCTGAATCCACAAGATAAACTTCATTTAAATTCAGATGGCTCCTATAATTTTGAAATGATCGACGATAGTTATGGAAAGATTTGGAATATAAAAATATCTCAGGAAAGATTTGTTGTAAAAAATATTTCAAAAATAAACTCGGATATAACAAACTGAATATTGGTGACTTAATGCAAGAAATAGATTTTGAACTTGCTAAATGATATGCCACCCAACGCTATATAGCCTGCAATGACTGGACTGTGAGAGAGCACCGTCGCTTGGAATGTTCCCTAAAAAACAGCAATTGAGAGGCGAAAAAAATGACGCATGAAGGACGTGCAGTTGTTCGGCTGAACGACAAGACCGACCACGGCGGAACGGTCATCTCTGCCTCATCCGGCACGCGGGTCATGGGACGGGATGCGGCACTTGCGGGCGATATGACGTTCTGCCCCAAATGCAAGGGCAACTTTCCGATCATGCCCGATGGGGCCGGTGCCCGACATAACGGACGCGCATACGCCTACACCAACGATGCCACCGCATGCGGAGCCAAACTGATTGGGTCACTTTGAATAGTTGACCTGCCGCCAGCCAGAATAGAACGCCCTCGCCAGCCACAGGAAAAAAGCCTGCATCAGATGAGCGAAATAACCTTACTAAATTCATCAGATTACGGGAATTAGAGATGCGCAGACAATTCTGGCTGTTCTAGTAAAATCATCATGCCCGTTGATTCCAGCTAAAAGGCGGAAAATTTTACCAAAAGAAATCGCACCCTATCGGAGTGGGGAAAAATGAAATGGAAGATTATTTTTCTTATATTTTCTTTAGCCGGTCTCGCCACAATCTCCACCTTCAACTCAAGAATACTAAAAACAACTTCCAAAACTACATTTTGGAAAAAAGAACCTCTGCTTATAACGGGGGAACAAAATCATTACTCGATACTCCCAACGGGAACAGTTCTGTATTTTGATCGCGACTGGTAGGAAGGACACCAGACTTACCATGTATATTTTGACATTAAAAGCGAGTTCCAGACTGAACCAGCAGATCCTGAAATGATGTCGCCTTTGTGGCTTCGCGCAGTTGACACTGAAGAGATGCCAACGCCGCTCAATGACTATCCGGTTACAAAAAATGAACTTGTTCAACTCTTAATCAGAACGGCTATGCTGACCGTGATGTCTTGGCATCCCTGCTTTACTCAGTCGTTCAAATCGCCAAGACAGCAAAACGGGAGTGATTGTGAAACCAAAATATCTTATTAAATACGGCGCAGTTATCGTTGCTTCACTTGCTGTGCTGATTTCGTTAAGTGCAAACTCTCACACTTACTCTTATAAGGAGACCGCCGTGCCTGATTTAGTGAAGCTTAGCTCGCGTCTGCAAGTAATTTTCGAAAAGACGAAGCTCCTTTGCTTCGGTCGCTTTGCAATTGAAGTGCCACAGGAAGCACAACTTATATATGGAAGCGCTGTTTTTCGCGAGGGCATAGAGGTCTTCCCGGGCGACTTGGAAAAGGCAATTAACCACGCCGATGCGAAATTCAAGGGGGTGAAGTTTGAAAACCGAACTGCCGAGATGACCTACAGTGGACCTGGCCCAATTGTTGACAGCTGGCAAATTCGTTATTTTTTGAACGAATATGCAAAGGAAGATAATCTGCTTTTCTTCCAGACATATATCAGCAAGGGAAACACCACGTTCATGATTGATGATGCGATTTCGAAGGGTGAAACAGAAAGCGTGGTTATTGCCCGGCAACTGTCCCGAGCCAAGAGCTTAAGGCTGCGCGCCACGGAGGAGGTATCGTCCGAGCCAGGCTTTTGTATTGAGCACGGGTTTATACCAGGCGACCGCTATGGAGAGTCTGAACAAATCAACGCAGGAATTTATCTACCAAGCCTCCCGGACGTCACCTTCTCCGTCGGTTCGAACCAGAACGCCTATATGGACTATGACAAGGAAGAATTCGACAAGATAAAGCGTGGCGAGCTTTCCCTACTTGCCCGCATCAAAAGCGCGCAAGCAATGCAAGGGGGTCATTACCCGAAGCGTGACGTCCTGCGGGAAGGGAAACGGGACGTACAACACTGGAAAGGTGAGGAATCGCTTATACGCAGGCCAGATGGCACCCACGATTTCGAGTGGGCCTTTGTGGGTACGCCGAAAGACGTCGCCAACCCTTCCGAGTTCAATGCGGTCATGTTCTCAAAGGTCAAGGCCAATATAGTTGGAGCGGCAAAGAAGGCATCTGTCACTGACGATGAAGCGGTTGCATTGTGGGACAAACTCCTTTCCGGCCTGAAGTTCCGGGTCAAGGTACCGGGCGCGCCCGAAGGCTCGTATTATCTTCCAAAACTTCAGCCAAATTCTTCCACGTTGAAATAAATTCATCCACCCACAACCAGTGAGAGCTTACGAAAATGAAGCATGAAGGACGTGCAGTCGTTCGACTGGACGACAAGACCGACCATGGCGGTACTGTCATTTCTGCCTCATCCGGCACGCGGGTGATGGGACGCGACGCCGCACTTGCGGGCGATATGACGTTCTGCCCAAAATGCAAGGGCAACTTTCCTATCAAGCCCGACGCGGCCGGCGCCCGACATAACGGACGCGCATACGCCTACGCCAACGATGCCACCGCATGCGGAGCCAAACTTATTGGCTCGCTTTGAATAGTTGACCTGCCGCCAGCGAGAAGAGAACGCCCTCGCCGGCCACAAGAAAAAAGCCTGCTTCACATGAGCGAGTTAACCTTGTTAAATTCATTAGATGTTTAGTTTCGTGTGATCATATTCCTCGTCGCAGCATGGCGTTGTTCCGCGCCAAAGCCGTGCTTGACGAGTTGAT
>NZ_JAQQPS010000059.1:0-2961 GCF_036688685.1 Massilia sp. S19_KUP03_FR1
GCGGGAGTAGCTCAGTTGGTAGAGCGCAACCTTGCCAAGGTTGAGGTCGAGAGTTCGAGCCTCTTCTCCCGCTCCAGTCCCCTGGATTGGCAAAAAAAGTAGTAGTAGCTCGAAGCAGTAAATGGCGTAGTAAATAAGCAGTACGGCTCCAAAGCGGGAGTAGCTCAGTTGGTAGAGCGCAACCTTGCCAAGGTTGAGGTCGAGAGTTCGAGCCTCTTCTCCCGCTCCAGAATATCCAAAGGGAAGCCTGGCTTCCCTTTTTGTTGATGTAACGCTGAAACGGCGTGCATGGCAGAGGTACCATTCAGTCTGGCGAGGTAGCAAAGAGGTTATGCAGCGGCCTGCAAAGCCGTTTAGACGGGTTCGATTCCCGTCCTCGCCTCCAGAAATCAAGGACTTAGCTCATTCTGAGCGGGTTCAACAAAGGTTTGTGCCTCCTCAAAAGGGAGGCACGCCTCCCTTCAAAACGGCCATGTTGCCGTTGAAATTCTCCCAAAACGTTTTTAAGATGGTGTCCTATGGCAACCATTAAGTCACGGCCGAACGGCACCTTTCAGCTGCGCGTCAAGCATCGCCTGCTGCCCAGAACTATTTGGGCGACGTTTGACAATCGGGACGATGCGGTTCGCTATGGCGCTCAGCTCGAAGGACTTCTTGCGCAAGGCATCGTGCCGGCGGCACTGCTCGACGTCAAACCTCGACAGGCGGAGGTCTGGACGGTCGGGAGGTGCATGCTCGAGTACATGCGTCACAACGCGGTCCCCGTCTCCGACATCAAGCTTCTGGACACCATGCGGCCGGATGTCGCCGGCATGACGACCAGTGCCCTCAATTACGACTGGGCGGATGCCTGGATCTGCACCATGAAACGCACCGATCACCTTGCGCCCTCCACGATTCGGCATCGGCATGGTGCCCTTGCGCGCTGTTTCGACTGGATGCTGCGCAAACACCCGGAGATCATGGCGCAAAACCCGCTACGCCTGCTCAAGCGCGGTTTTGCCACTTATACAGACCTCGATGCAGCCGTTCTGGCCCGAGAGGGCAAGGAGCCACGTATCGACAACGAGCGGGATCGACGTGTGACGGGAGAAGAGGAGGCTGCCATCGTGAGCTCCCTTGCCAGAAGGCCAAACGAGCGCGTGTTCTTCACGCTGGCGCTGGAAACCGCGATGCGCATGCGCGAGTGCTACACACTGCAACTGAGCCAGGTCAATCTGGCCAAGCGAACCATTCATCTCGAGCGCTCCAAGAACGGCGACTCGCGGCAAGTGCCATTGACCAGTACGGCACTTGCCTTGCTGCGCGACTTTATCGAGACCAACAAGGAAGCAATTTTTGCGCGCGGGGGGCGGCTCTTTCCGTTCTGGGACGGCAACCAGGACGTACGCGCGTTGGACAAGACATCGGCAGAATTGTCGTGTGTCTTTCGTGAGATCTTCGCGGATGCAGGCATGACAGGTTTGACGTTTCACGATACGCGTCACGAGGCAACTTGCCGTCTTTACGAACTGACGACGCTGTCAGACGTGCTGATAGCGAAAATAACGGGCCACCGTGACCCTCGCATGTTGCGTCGATATGCCAGCCTGCGTGGTAGTGACCTGGCCAGCCGGCTATGGTGACCGGCTAACGGAGGAGCTTCATTCTCCATTCGGGGTGCGTCAGCTTAAATCGGGCAACTGTCGGCGTCGCGATCTTGGCGCTGGAGGAAATGCCACTGCCGACACCTCGTGTATCCGATGACTGCGCCTCTGGGATGCTTCCACGCCAGAACGCGTGTCGAGGAAGCTGATCAGATATTCTCCCCGAAATATCCATGATTTTCCGAGTCTGATGCCCTGCAGTTCGCCAGATCGTGCGAATCGTGACAGTGTGTCTGGCGTCGTGTAGAGCGCTTCGGCTGCTTTTTCCAAAGTGTAAATAGTGTTTGGATCCATTTTTTAACCGGCTGGTTGAATGTACGAGGCGAACGCGGAAGCGCCGCGATGCAATCTTCGCGCAGGTTGATACCCGTGTCGTGCCGATATTCACCGAATTTTGGGTCGATTTAGGTTGGTCCTGACGGAGTCGTCCTTAATTGCTCTTGCAGAGTCCAACATTAAAGATATTGTGCGTGATGAATCTCGCCAACTTTCTTCTGCCGCAATCGTGCGCTCAATTTTCCTCACTCTGTTATTTTTTATAATCACTTAGATGAGTTGTTGTGACGAAAATATATTGATTAATATTATTTTTCTATTGTGATGACTCTATTTATATTCAAATGACTATAGTCGGCATTTGAAATTTTCTGATTGGCAAATATCTTGAGGTGGGGGAGGACATATGGCTGCTCAAATACGTATCAATATTAGGCGGGAATTATTGGATTTTTCATTTACCGTTGCATTCTGCCTGTCAGGTTTGTTTTTCCCGAAAATAATGATGTTCATGATTGTCTGTGCGCTTGTTGGTGTCCTTGTATTTATAGGTTTTTTGATTTGGAGTTTGGTTTTACAAAGACGGGAAGATCATGACGAAACGCCTATTTTTAGATTTACAAGTAGCGACGCAGATTGATTGACTTTCTTATGATATCTTGGCGATGTTTTTGAAGAATGGGGAAATGAAATCGATAAGCGATGTTTGGAGGGGTATGGGGCTTTATAATTCAATTAGTCCCCGCAATTAGGTTTTTCAGTCAAGGAAATTAATAAAATAATTTATTTAAGCCTCACTCTAACTAACCGTGCATTGACGAAATTTATTCGCTCGGCCAATCTCTCACTATTTGCATAAGATCCGCCTTGCTCACTTTCCTCGCCTTTAAGATATGAACAAGTTAATTTTTTGTAACCGGATAGTCACTGAGCAGCTTTGGCATCTCCTCAGTGTCAACCGGGCGAAGCCACAAAGGCGACATCATTTCAGGATCTGCTGGTTCAGTCTGGAACTCGCTTTTAATGTCAAAATATACAT